>NZ_QTJP01000002.1 GCF_003391115.1 Sphingomonas crusticola | reverse complement strand
CCAGGCCGTGGCGCAGCATCGCCCGCCAGTTGCGGTGGACCCCAGCCAGCGCGCGGAGATCGGTCAGCCCGTCCACCTTGCCGGTGACATGCGCGTTGGCCGACGACCAGCGCCAATCCTCCGCCTCCGCCGTCAGCCCAGCCTTGACCGGATTGAGCTCGACGTAGCGGACCGCCGTCATCAGGTGCGCCTCGTCCATCGGATAGCTGGCAAAGCGCCCCTGCCATAGATAGCCGGTCCAGCCGTGCGCGAAGTTGATGCGGCGCGAATAGCGGCGATGCGCGTCGCCAAGCGCGGCGCGCAGCCCGTCCGCGTCGCGCGGCATCAGGATCAGGTGGACGTGGTTCGGCATCAGGCACCAGGCCAGACACGCCACCCCGTGCACGGCACACGCCTCCGCCACGAGATCGCGATAGGCTGCATAATCTTCGTCGCTGAAGAAAACCGGCTGGCGGCGGTTGCCGCGCTGGGTGACGTGATGGGGCACGTCGGGGATCACAAGCCGGGCGAGGCGGGCCATGAGCGATCCTAACGCCAACGCCCCGTCCGCATCAATCAGGTATTGTGTCCCCGGAATTCGCCGGAATTCCGGATGGTCCGGGTTGATTAGGTATTGTGTCCCCGGAATTAGCTCAATTAAGAAGCTCAAATAAGATTTTCAAAAACCGGAAAATTTGGAGGGCCGTGTTCCCATTCGACGGCATCGTGATCTATTTCGTCATCTACCCGAAGATATGTACCGATTTTTCTCATGGATAAAATAATTGCTTGCATTGAGTCCAAGCCCGTTGACTCACCTGAGAAATTCATGGTCTCGCCGGAAATGGAGAATTTACAGGAAAACTCTCCTCGGCCTTTCTGTACTCTAGTAGGCACATATATCTTAATAGATATTTCCGACTTTTTGTATTTCATTACCGTTTTGCCGCAAACACCCGCTTCTTCCGTAAATACCACACTTGCCTCCCTAGTTTGCCAACAAGGCCACTGCTCCACCGATGCCGATAGCAGCAGCCGCTGCCGCACATTCCGGGGACACAATACACAATACTCAATTCCCCTTCCGCTTGGGT